>NZ_BAAATR010000002.1:0-26170 GCF_039533515.1 Kitasatospora cystarginea
GCGGTATGCGGTGAAAGTCGCACGTACCGTTCGGGAAGGGGCCGTCGGAAAAGGACCCGAGCCTCGGGCACCTCGCCGGCGGCCTACTTCACCGGCGGCCTGGACGGCGGTCACTCTTCCGGCCCGGTCGTGCTGGAAGGAGGTGCTGCGTGCAGCGTTCGCGGCTGTCTGTTCGGTGAGGGCGGTCAGTTGGCCGTCGGCGCGGTAGCTGTAGGTGCGGCGGATCAGGGGCGTGCCGGCGGTGCCGGACAGGGTCTGGCCGGTCAGCCGGTTCTCGGGATCCCACGTGAAGGCGAGGGTGAGGTCCGGCGCGAGGCCGCGGTTGACTTCGCGGCCGGCCGCGTCGTGGTCGAAGGTGATGAGGTGTCCGGCGGAGGTGAGCGTCTGCGGGTTGCCCAGCTGGTCGTAGGTCCAGTGGCTGGTGCTGCCCGAAGGGGTCTGGCGGCCGGTCACCTGGCCGCGCACGTCGTAGGCGTAGCTGACCGTGCGGCCGTCGACGGTCTCGCTGAGCACACGGTCCAGGGGGTCATAGGTCCGGGTCAGCTCGGTGCCGGGGTCGCGGGCGCTCAGCAGGCGGCCGTCGTCGTCGTAGCCGTACTCGGTGACGTGCCCGTCCGTGTCCTTGGACACGACCCGGCCCATTGCGTCGAGCCGGTAGACGATGCTCTGGCCCAGGCCGTTGCGGCGCTCCGTCAGCTGCCCTGCGGCGTCGTACGCGTAGCGGAAGGCGTGCCCCTCGAAGTCGCTCTCCCCGGTCAGCCTTCCCGCTGTGTCGTGGGTGTAGTTCCAGGTCAGGCCCTGCGGCTGGGTGACCTGGGTGAGGCGCAGTTCGCTGTCGTGGGTGAAGGTGTAGCGCGTGCCGTCGACTGCTGTCCGGGCGGCCGGCAGACCGAAGTGGGTGTACTCGAGTTCGGTGACGCCGCCCGTCGCGTCGGTGTGGCGCACCATGTTGCCCTCGGGATCGTAGGCCCAGGCTTCCGAGGCACCGGTGTGGTCGTGGCGGGTGAGGAGTTTTCCCTCCACCGTCCAGGTGAGCCGGGTACGCTGTCCGAGCTCGTCGGTGATCGTCACGGGCCGGCCGAAGGCGTCGCGTTGGAACTCGGTACGGCCACCGAGAGCGTCGGAGGCCGCGATCAGCAGTCCGCTTCGGTCGCACTCGGCCCGGGAGGTGTTGCCGAGGGCGTCGGTCACACTGGCGAGGTGGCCGTGCTCGGTGTACCCGAAGCGGGTCGTGGCCCCGGACCGGTCGGTGATCGCGGTGCGGTTGCCGCGCCGGTCGAACGTCTGACTCCAGGTCAGGCCGCCGGGCGTGCGGATCTCGGTGGGCTGGTGGAGGTGGTTGTAGGTGAACTGGACGTTGGTGCCATCGGGACTGTCGACGCGAACCACGTCGTGGCGGGAGTCCAGGGTGAGGCGCGTGGTGTTGCCCAGCGGGTCGGTATAGGAGAGCAGCCGACCGTAGCGGTTGTGCTCGGTGCGCGTGGTGTTGCCCAGGGGGTCGACGATCCGGGTGAGGTGCTTGTGCTCGTCGTAGTGGAATTCGGTGGGCTCGCCCTGGCTGTTGGTCATGGTGGTGACCCGGTTGGCCAGGTCGTAGCTGAAGTCGGCATCCATGGCGCCGACCGGGCCGCGTCCGGTGGAGACCCTGCCGTCGAGGCCGTATTCGTAGGCGTACCAGTGGCCGTTGCGGTCGGTCCAGGACGTGACCCGGTCGTAGTCGTCGTGCTGGTAGACCAGCGGGAGACCGGAGGAGTTGACGACCTGCTGCAGCCGGCCCGTGCCGTCGTACCCGAACGTCATCACGGTGGTGCCCAGACCGCCCTGGCTGTCGTCCAGCAGGCGGAGGCCCTCGATCCGCCAGCCAGCGGCGGTGTACCCGGTGTCGACGGCAACCGGCCGACCGCCTGAGCGGCGGACCTCGACCGGAAGCCGCTCTGCGTCGTACAGGAACTCGATCCAGTTGCCGTTGCGGTCGGTGATCGCCACCAGGGGCCGGGACGAGCGCCGAGACTGGCGCCCGGGATCGCCCTCGGTGACCGGTGGTACGGCAGGGAAGTGGCGTGTCCAGCCGGTCTGCGGGTCCTCGATGCAGATCGTGTCTTCTGTCCTGTCCCAGGTGAGCGGCCAGCGCGCGCCGTCCTCGGGGTAGGCCTCCTGCCCCTGGGCGGGGACCGGGTAGTGCAGGATCTGGCCGTCGTCACCGGCGTAGTGGATGCCCAGATGATCAATTTGCAGTCGCTGGGTGAGCGTTGACGACCAGCCAGGCCCGAACAAGGTACCCGCCTGGTATCCGGAAGCGTAAGCACGGCGTAGGACCAGTGGTAGCAGCCCGGGCAGCTCCAGGTCGGTCGCGGTCATGACCATCTGCCCGGAGACCACATCCACAGGATCGCCGCCGGTCTGGAGCTTTCCGTTGCCCTCGGTGCCCTGACCGCCTCCCGACCTCCCCTTGCCGAGGTCGGGCTCCCGGCCCTCGCCCCTGTCCGGCCCGGCGGGCGGTTTCGGGGCGCCGCCCTCCCCCCGGTGGCCCCCGCCGCCCCTGGCAAGGTCGTCAGCGACCTTTCGCTCATTCTCGGCGACCTGGTCTGCGACCTGCTTGCCCTTCTGCTCGGTCTCTTTGAGAATTCCGCTGTAGGCCTTCGACAGATCCCGGGCAAGAGCCTGCTCGGTCTTCTTCGCGGCATCTGCCAGTGCGTGACCTATCTGTCCGACCACGTGTGTTGCTCCCCCTTGGGCAGGCCCTGAAGAAATCTGGCAAGGCCGGGCCGGTACGACCGGCGTCCCCGCGAACTGATTCCTCAAGTCGACCATCGTGACCGAACGACCCACCAGGCGGTTCCAGCGGCAGAACTGCGGTCCGGCATACTTCTGCCGGTACGGGACGGCTATTCGGGGCGAATCCCGACAATCAGGGGGCATCGGCAGTGGGGACGGGCACATCGGCCGCAGGCGGCTTCGCGAGCCGGCTGCTCGCTCTGCGGACGCGCGCTGGGCTCAGCCAGGAGGGCCTGGCCCACGCCGCGGGAATCAGCGTCCGCGCACTGGCGGACCTCGAACGCGGACGCTCCAAGGGACCTCAACGCCGCACCGTGCGGGCGCTCGCCAAGGCACTGAAGCTGGACCGCGCAGCCGCCGGGGAACTGGAGGAGTCGGCCAGCCTCGGCCGGCCGCGGCCCAGGCCCGAAGCGGCGACCGCCACGCGCCCCGCCTTGGTGCTGCCACGTGACATCGGCGACTTCACCGCGCGCGGCCCCGCCCTCGACCGACTGCACGCCCTGGCGCGAAACGCGGAGCCGGGCCACCCACCGGTCGCCGTGATCGCGGGCCAACCCGGCCTCGGCAAGACCGCCTTCGCCGTGCACGTCGCGCACCGCCTCGCCCCCGACTTCCCGGACGGGCAGTTCGTCGTCGATCTGCGCGGCATGGATCCCGAGCCGACCACCGCGCGCGACGCGCTCGCCTCGCTGCTGCGGGCACTGGGCGTCGCAGAGAGCGGGATTCCGTCCGGAACGGACGACCGGGCCGCGCTCTACCGGGCCGAGGTGAGGGAGCGCCGGCTGCTGCTCGTCCTGGACAACGCGGCATCGGAGTCCCAGGTCCGCCCACTGCTGCCGGGCACCGGCCGCTCGATGACGATCGTCACCAGCCGTCACGCCCTGGCCGGTCTGGAGTCGGTCCACCGCACCGCTCTCGGCCTGCTGCGGCGCGAGGAAGGCGTCGAGCTGCTGACCCGCATCATCGGCCCGGAGCGTGTCCGGCACGAGGCCCAGGCCGTCCGGGACCTGGTGGATCTCTGCGGGTACCTGCCGCTGGCCGTACGCATCGCCGGACAGCGCCTGGCGGTGCGGCCCATGGAGCGGGTCGCCAAGCTGGTCACCCAACTCGCCCGGGCGGAGCGGCGTCTCGACACGCTCCAGGCGGGCAGCCTGCGGATCCGGGCCGCCTTCACCATGTCGTACCAGCACCTGGCTCACCCCGCGAGGATCCTCTTCCGCCGGGCCTCCCTCGCGGCCGGTCCGGACTTCAGCCCCGAGACCGCCGCTCTGCTCGCCGACCTGCCGGTCACCCAGGCCGCCCGGTACGCCGAGGAGTTGACGGACGCCGGGCTGCTCCAACCCGACCCCGACGCCGAGCGCTACCGCTTCCACGACCTGCTCAGGCTGTTCGCCACCGAGCAACTCGCCGCCGAGGACAGCCCCGAGGTCTGCGAGGCCGCACGGGACAGGACCGCTCGGTGGGTGCTGCGGCGGGCCACCGCCGCGGCACTGCGCTTCGACGCCGACCGCCACCTCGACCCTCCGGTCGGCGACCCCGACCCCGACCACGCGCCCGCCGACCGCGAGGAGGCCCGCGCCTGGCTGGAGGCCGAACGGGCCGAGTGGCTCGCGGCCCTGCAACGGTCCCGGACGGCCGGACGGCACCAGCAGGTCATCGACGCGGCGGAGGCCATGCACTGGTTCTCCGACCTGAACCAGCACTGGGACCTGTGGGCGGAGGTGTTCGCCTGCTCCACCGAGTCGGCCCGTGCCCTGGGCAGCAGGCGGGACGAGGCCGTCCACCTCAACTACCTCGCCTGGGCCCACAACATCTGCCGCCACGACCACCCCGCCGCACTGGCAAGCGCTGAGCGCGCCCTCACAGCGGCGCGCGAGGTCGCCGACGCGCTCCAGGAGACCTGGGCTCTGGCCTACGCCGCAGGAGCCCTCCACAAGCTCGGCCGGACCAGCGAGGGCATCGAGCGGCTCCAGGAGGCGGCCGCCCTCGTCGGTACGCTGACCTCTCCTCAGGGACGCCTGGCCGAACTCAGCGTGCTTAACGGGCTGGGCCAGTACCTGCGCGTCTCCGGCCGGGTGCAGGAGGCGCTGGTCGTCCACCGGCGAAGCGAAGCAGTCTGCCGGGACGGCATACCCGGACAGCCGGCCGAGCTGATCGCCATGTACCACGCAGCCGCCCTGCAGGAGGTCGGCAAAGACCTCTCCGCCCTCCACCGCTGGACCGAGGCCGAAGCCCCGCTGCGCCAGGCCCTCGCACACTTCGAAACCGCGCAGATGCCCGCCTGGAGCGAGCCGGCCCGGCTCGACCTCGGCATCGTCCTCCGCCGGCTCGCACGCTACGACGAAGCCCGCGAGACCCTCGTCGCCGTCGGCAACGCCCTGGCCCTCCTGAAGAGTCCGCGACAGTCAGAGGTCGCGGCAGAACTCGACGAACTCGACCGGACCATCACCGGCGAGTAGTGCGGCACTCCGTACGGCTCGGTCCCGAACGCCTGACGATCGCTCGCGCCGCAGCCGTCGTCTGCGACGGCCCAGGCGGGTGCGTCCGGACTCGCTCGAGCGGACAGCCTGGGCGCCAGTTGATCAAGCAGCCCGCCCCCGCCCAGCAGGGCCGCACCCTAAGCGTCCGCGCGGTCCATCAACCGCTCGACGACCTCGTCTGTGTGGCCATCGGCTTGACTCGCCTTCCGCCTGTCCTGATAACGGCATGAGCAGCGTCAGCGCATGCCGCCGGAAGCGAGGATGACGTCCCCGGTGATCCAGCGCGCGTCGTCGGAAGCCAGGAAGGCCACCAGCGGGCCGTAGTCGTCCGGGGTGCCCGTACGGCCCAGCGGGGTGGCGGCGATCGCCTGTGCTTCCTGGTCCGACCCGACGTATCCCATGGCCCTGGTGCCCTCGGTGTCCGACGGTCCGGGCATGATCGCGTTGACGCGGATGCCGCGCGGGCCCAGTTCCTTGGCCGCGACGATGGTGAAGGCGTTGACAGCGCTCTTGGACGCGACGTAGAGCGAGGCGTAGGGAGGGTGGCTGACCGTACCCGCCGTCGAGACGTTGATGATCGACGCGGCGTCGATGTCGTCCTGCGCGGCCAAGGCCTGCGTGGTCAGGATCGTGCCCAGGAGGTTCGTGGTCATCTCGCGCTGGAACTCGTCCTCGGTGATGCCCGACAGCGGCGCGAACGTGGCGACGGCCGCGTTGTTCACGAGCACGTCGACCGGGCCGTACGCCTCGCGCGCCCGGTCGAAGAGACGGCGCACGTCGTCGCCGCTGGCAACGTCCGCCTGGACCGCGATCGCCCGGCCGCCCTTGGCGGTGATGCCCGCGACGACCCGCTCGGCGCCCTCCGCGTCCCCCCGGTAGTTCACCACCACGGCTGCGCCGGTCTCGGCCAAAGCCTCGGCGATCCCCGCGCCCAGGCCCTTTGACGCGCCGGTGACGATCGCCGTACGTACGTTGTTGCTGCTCACAGTGGCTCCTTGGTCATGAGTGCTTGTGGAAGTCACCGTAGGAAAGCCAGTTACCACTGGGAAGTACGTACTTTTTTGTAAGCTGCTGTCATGATGGAGACAGAGCAGGTCGCGACAGCCACCAGGCTCCTGGCCCATGACACCTTCGACAACAAGTGCGCACTCAGGCCGATCATGGATCAGACGACGAGCCGCTGGGCGACACTGATCATCTCGGCCCTCGTCGCCGGCCCGCACCGATTCGCGCGGCTGCACGCACGAGTGGGTGGCATCAGCCAGAAGATGCTGTCGCAGAACCTCAAGGCGCTGGCCCGGGCTGGGCTTGTCGCCCGCCATGTCGCGCCCACCAACCCGCCCCAGGTCACTTACAGCCTGACGGAACTCGGTGTCAGCCTGGCTGGACCGCTGACCGATCTCATCCGATGGTACGGCCAGCACGGAGACGAGCTCCTCGCCGCCCAGAAGCACTACGACAGCCGGCAGGCGTGACCGCGGCCAACCATCGGAGCGGCGCAGTGCCCGCCGGGTTCCGTTGGTTCCTCTCACGCTCGACCACCCTGCGAACCCCCCAACCCACCAGGACGCATCACGCAGCCGGAAACCGCCGACAGGACCGACTCCGCGGAATCCTCCATGAGCACCAACATGCCGGTTGACCAGGCCGGATGATCCATCGGCACCCACAACGCCGCCGAGGGCCCGGTGTTGATCCCGCACCGGACCATGACACGGACCCTCTGATCCGTTAACCGTTCAGTAACCTGCGCATGGCAGGCTCGACACAGAACTGACAGGAATGTTTCTTTTCTTGTCTTGATCACCGCGCGTAGACATGGTCTGATGTGCTGCGCACAAGGCGTCGGGTAGGGATCGGGATTTGCGTCCGCTGAGTTCACTGGGGGAGCTCCAGCCGCTGACGGACGGTGAGGTGAGCCTGCGCCGTCCGGCGGTCGAGGATGCCGCCACGCTGCTGGCGGGCACTCATGACCCGCTGGTGCGCGAGTTCATGCAGGCGGTCTTCCCCCATCCGGACCTGGCCTCCGCCGAGCGCTGGCTCGCCACCGTGCCGCCCAGGCTGTGGGACGACGATGTGGCGGCGTACTTCTCGGTGGTGCTGGACGGCGGACGGGCCGCCGGCTGGGCCGAACTGGTCGACATGCGCCCGGAGGAGGGCGTCGCCGAGGCGTCCATCTGGCTGCTGCCCGAGGCGCGCAGCCTGCGCATCGCGGCGAGCGCGCTCCGGCTGGTCTGCCGCTTCGGCTTCGAGCAGCTCCAGTTGCGCCGGATCGACGCGTACGCGGCGGCCGACAACATGCCGATCCAGGTGGTCGGGGCGTACATCGGCTTCCGCCGGGCGGGATTTCGGCCCAGGCTGTTCCGCAACTCACGGAACCACGCGCTGCGCGATGCTGTCTACGCCACCGTTGTGCCTGAGGACCTGTGCTGACGCCGGGTCGGGGCTGACATGTTCGTACCAGGGGAGGGTTCCGGATGACGGAGACGGCAGGCATAAGGCTCGGTTATGGCGCCGAGCAGCTGCCAGGCGGGCGGACCGATTTGACGCTCGGGCTGGACGGCTCGCTGGTGGTCGAACGCACCGCCGGTGCCCGGCGTGACACCAGCCGCGGGCGGGTCGACCTGGCCGTGCTGACCCGGGTGCTCACCTCACTGCGCTCCGCGCCCAGCGGCAGCGACGCCGGTGCGGCACCCGAGGCGCGTCGACTCACCGTCAGCGGCCTGTCCGCCGGCCCCGCGAGCTGGGCCGACGGCACGACCACCCCGGTGCCCCCGGTGGCGGACGCCCTCCAGGCGCTGGCCGAGCAGGTGCTCGACCCGGCCGCCCCCGCCCGGCTCGCCGCTGGTCTGTTCGCGGTCGACGAGCGGACCACCACCGGCCCGGACACCCGGCAGGCGGCGGCGCTCGGTACCGTCCGCGGCCGGACCGCCTATGCGCTGGCCGAGCCCGGGCAGGGCTTCGGCCTGGCCGCGTTGGACGACCAGGAGCCGCTGGGCGGCTCCGGCGACGAACCGGGCCTGCGCCCCAGCGCGCTGGCCCTCGGCACGGCCGGGGAGCGCGAGCTGTTCGCGGTCGGCAGCGAGGACGGCTCGGTGCAGGTCTGGGACGCCGCCGGGGGTGCGCTGCTGCACGGGACTTCGGGTGGCGAGGGCACCCAGCAGGTGGCCGCCGCCGTGGTACAGGGCATCCCTCTGGTGTTCTCGGTCGGCACCCAGGGCGAGGTCCGGGCCTGGCGGGCCGAGGACGGCCGCTCGCTCGGCCTGCTCTCGGTCGGCGAGCAGGGCGCCGCGGCGCTCTGCTACGCACACTGCGCCGGGCTCGACCTGGTGGCGGCCGGCGGCGACGACGCCGTGGTCCGGGTCTGGGACGTCGCCTCCGGCGAACAACTGCACCTGCTGGTCGGCCACGGCGCCCGGGTCACCGCGCTGGCCATCCTCAGCCTCGGCGAGCAGGCCGTGCTGGCCTCGGCCGGCCTGGACCAGACCGTACGGCTGTGGGATCTGGCGACCGGTCAGCCGGTCGCCGAACTCACCGGCCACTCCGGCTCGGTGACCGGCCTCGCCTTCCTGGAGGCGGACGGCCGCCCGGTGCTCGCCTCCTGCGCGCTGGACGGCACCGTCCGCACGTGGGACGTCTACACCGGTACGGCGATCCACGGCTGGCCGGCCGGCGGGGGTTGGCCGACCGCTCTCGCCGCCACCGTGCTCGACGGCGCACCCGTGATCGTGACGGGCGACGAGAACGGCGCGGTCTCGCTGTGGCGGCCGAACGGCTCGGCGCTCAGCACCGGTACGGGCACGGGCGCTCCCGTGAACGCCCTGGCGGTGGGGGAGTCGGTGCTCGCCGTCGGCTACGGCGACGGCTCGGTGCAGCTCTTCGGCCCGGACCTGCGGACGCCGGGCTACCGCGTAGAGCCCGAGGGCGGCCCGGTCAGCTCGCTCGCGCTGACCACCGACCTGCTGGTCTGCGGCACGGCCGCCGGCTCGGTGCGCGGCCACCGGCTGAGCGACGGCGCGCAGTTGACCGTACCGACCCCGCACACCGGCCCGGTCAGCTGCCTGGCCTTCCACGACGGCGGCACGCCGGTGCTGGCCTCCGGCGGCGAGGACGGCACCGTCCGGGTCCGGGACGCCGTGGGCGGTGCCCCGCTGCTGCACCTGGCGGCCCATCGGGAGGGCGTCACCGCGCTCGCGGTGGGCTCGGCGGACGGACACCGGCTGCTCGCCACGGCGGGCCGGGACGGGACGGTCCGGCTCTGGCACGGCGGCAGCGGCCAGGCCGGTCCGGTGCTCGCCACGCTGGCGCGGCCGGCCGAGGTACTGGCCTTCGACGAGCTGGGCGGCCGCCCGGTGGTGATCGGCGGCAGCGCGGACGGCGAGGTACGGGTGTGGGACGTCCGGGAGGGGCGCCAGGTCGGCGCGCTGACCGGCGGCGGGCCGGCGGTACGCGCCCTGGCCTGCCAGAACCTGGACGGCGAAGTCCTGCTGGCGGCCGGCGACGCCGCTGCCACGCTGCGGCTCTGGCACCTCGCCAGCGGCTCGTTGCTGAACGAGGCGGTGCTGGACCGGGTGCCGCTGGCGATCGCCTTCGGCGACGCCGGCCTGCACGTGGTCGGGCCCGGCGGGGCGACTCAGCTCTGAACCGGTCGCCGCTCGGCGACCGTTCGGGAATGTTTTACCGTCCGGCACGCGCTGGACGGTCAGTCAGTCAACGGGGGCGGGGAGGTGGAACACGCATGAGCGGAAACTCGTTCCAGATCGATCTTGACGTGGTCGAGGGCGCGGCGCAGCAGATCCAGAGGATGTTGGAGGATCTGCAGGCCCCGACGGCCAAGCTGCAGGCCGTGGTGAAGCAGATCACCGAGGTCGCGTACGGCACGGACCCGCTGGGGCACGCCCTGACCGGCGGCACGTCCGGGGTCGGCGGGCTGCCGCAGCACCAGGACGAGGTGCTGGCCGGTATTCAGGAGTACCTGCAGAACTCGGCGGTGATGGCGCAGAACCTGCTGACCATGTGCCAGCGGTACCGGGAGACGGACGATCAGCAAGCGGCCCAGCTGCGGGCGATCGGCGGGCCGGACATGCCGCCCGCGCCGGTCTCCGCGCCCGTGGCCCCGGTGGCTCCGGTCGCCGCGCCGGTCACCGACCCGGGCTGGCGCGCGCCGACCGGCGTGGTCTACCAGGACCCGAACGCACCGGCCCTCGGCTCGGACCAGTCAGCGTCGACGGAACGGCAACCGCCGTCGCGTCCGGCCGGTGGCGGCGGCCACCAGGCGCAGTTGATCTGAGTCCTGTAACCCAACCTCTGAGAGTGACCCCTCATGATCGAGCTGCCGTCCGACCTCGCTGAGGTGCTCAAGGACGTCCAGGGCAACGAGCACGGCGCGGACATCGTCTTCCCCAACGGCAACGAGGAGTTGCTGGCCGAACTCGCCGCCGCCTGGCAGACCTGGCACCAGGCCGCCGACCCGGCCATCCGCTCCATCGTGTCCAGCGCCCGGACCGCGATGGCGAACATGTCCGGCTCCGCCGCCGACGCCTTCCAGCAGTACTACGAGAAGTACGCGGCGCGGGACGACTCGCACGCGGCGACCACGCTCGACGCCTCCCTCGCCGTCGCCCAGTCCTTCGACGGCGCCAACCGGGCGGTGACACAGACCAAGCAGGAGATGATCCGCGAACTCGAGTACGCGAAGGAGTACATCGCCAGCCACCCCGGCGGCAAGCACGACGACGTAGCGCAGTCGGAGGGCATCAAGAACGCGGTCACGGCGTACCACACGTACATCGGCGAGGTCGGGCAGAACGTCGACGGGATGCTCCGGCAGAGCGCCGGCCACGTCGAGGCGATGAACGGCGCCGCGAAGGCCGCGACGCTGCACGGTGCCTCTGGCGGCGGTACCGGGACCTCGGGTACGACCAGAGGCGGGCCGGGGCTCGGTGGCAGCGGGGTGCCCGCGCCGGGTAGGCCCGGTGCTCCGGGCTCGCTGCCGGGCGCGCCGGGTGCTCCGGCCATGCCGGGGACCCAGACGCTGAGTGCGCCCGGCGCGCTCGCGCCATCGCTGGACCCGAGCCTGCCGACCGCCGACGGCGGGCCAGACGGAGCGCCCGGTGGCGGATCCGGGCACGGGTCCGGCGGTCCGGGGGCGGCTCTCCCGGGCATGATCTCGCCGCGCCTGCCCGGCGGAGCCGACGGGCACGGCTCGTACGGGTTCAACGGCGGCTCGGGCAGTACGGGCGGGCCCGGCGGTCCGGGGGCGGCTCTCCCGGGCATGATCTCGCCGCGCCTGCCCGGCGGAGCCGACGGGCAGGGCTCGTACGGGTCCGACGGCGGCTCGGGCGGTACGGGCGGCCGTGGGGACGGGCGCTGCCTGCCCGGGATGCGTCCGTTCACTGCGCCGACGCCGCAGTTCCAGCCCTACGACCCGGGTGCCAACGGCGGGGTGCCACACTTCAAGCCGCTCTCCGGCGATTCCAGGCCGAATCTCAGCCTGGACGGCCTCGGCAACCTGCCCAACGGCACGGAGACGACTGCGGGCCCCGGCCTGAAGCCCTGGGGCAGCGGCGACCTGCCCGGTCAGGGATCGCACGGGACCGGCGGCTCGTTCGGCCTTGCTACCCCGTTCGGCAGCGGTGGCTCGGGGGGCGCGCTCGGAGGAGCGCCGAAGGGCGCGCTCGGCGGCAAGGGCAGCCTCGGTGGCGGGCTTGGCGGCGGCGTCGGTGGCGGGGCCGGTGGTGCCGCCGCGTTCGGCGGCCTGGGCGGTTCGTCCGCTGGAGGCGCGGGCCGAGCGGGTGCGTCCGGCGGCAGCGGTCTGGCCGGGCGGGGCATCGCCGGCTCGGGTGTGGCCGGGCGGGCGGGCGGGCTCGCGGGTGGCGGTGCCGGCGCCGCCGGTGGCGCCGCAGGCCGTACGACCGGTCCGGCCGGGATGGGCGGTGCCCACATGCCCGGTGGCATGGGCGGCGGCAAGCGGGACGGGCGGCGCGGGACCAAGTTCGTCCGACCGACCCGCTTTGGAGCCGAGGGCGAGGAAGAGGAGGAGCTGCTGCTGTCCGACTCCGGCGTGCTCGGTCAGGCGACCCGGCACGAGGGCGACCGCCGGTGGCAGCGGATGCGGCAGCGCTGGCTGGACGCCGTCCGTACGGACGCTCCGATACCTGCGGCGGCGGAGGGGCCCGAGCCCGAGCCGGAGAAGCAGCAGCAGGAGATCCTGACGCAGTTGGCGAGCGCGGTACTCGGGCCCGAGGCGGCGGCGAAGCTCGCGCCGACGGAGGGCGCGGAGGCGCCGTCCGGCGGCGACGGCGGTTCGGCTGGTCCGACCGGCTCGACCGGTGAGGCGAAGACGGCTGCCGAGCCGACCGAGAGCGCGGCGGACGCGTACCTCGACCGTGCCCGGGACGTCGCTGCCCGGCGCGGCAGGCCGGACGCGGAGCCGGCACCCGCTGCTTCGGCGGGGGCGCCAGCTGCTTCGATGGGGGCGCCCGCTGAGGCGGCGGAGGGCGCAAAGCCCGAGCGCGGGAAGATCCGGGAGGAGGGCGGGTACCAGGTGCCCAGCCCGTTCCTGCGCGCGGCACTGGCCAAGCTCGCCACTGCGGGCGCCTTCGAGACCCCGGCCGGGTGATGAACGTGCCGCTCCTGAGCCTGAGTTGCCCGCAGCGGAGCAGCCGCCCGCACCGAACTGCCGGTCAGCAGACCGTCGGTACCCCGACCTCGTGGATACGGAAGCGCCATGGATGACCAACTCGACCAGCAGCCGACCATAATGGCCCGGGAGGAATCGGTGCCCCTAGAGGCCGAGCGGGTCCGGATGACCGTCGCGGAGCCGCGGATCGGGGTCGCCGAGACGCCCGAGTTCCAGCCTCGGATCGGCGTCGCCGAGGAGCCGTTCGTCCAGGCCACGCCGCGGGTGGGCCTTGCAGAACCGACCGAGGTCACGCCGCGGGTGGGCATGGTGGAGCCGACCGAGGTCACGCCGTTGCAGCGTGCGGATGCCTTGCAGCCGACCGAAGCCTTCCAGCGCGCAGATGCCCTGCAACCGACCGAAGCCTTCCAGCGCGCAGATGCCCTGCAACCGACCGAAGCGCGGCGGGTGGTCGACGCGCAGCCGACCGAAGCCTTCCAGCGCGCAGATGCCCTGCAACCGACCGAAGCCTTCCAGCGCGCAGATGCCCTGCAACCGACCGAAGCCTTCCAGCGCGCAGATGCCCTGCAACCGACCGAAGCCTTCCAGCGCGCAGATGCCCTGCAACCGACCGAAACGCGGCGGATGGTCGACGCGCAGCCGCTGAACCTGACGGCCGCGCAGCCGGTCGAGCTCGGGCGGCTGCGGGATTCGGCCAGCCCGCTCCAGCCCCTGCGGGGCCGTACGGCTGCCGTGGCCGCGAATCCCGTCTCGGCGAGTCAGCCGGCCGGCGGTGGCGGCGGTGGCGGAGCTTCGGCCGGTTCGGGATTCCGGGTCGACCCGGCCCAGTACCAGGCAGCGGTCTCCCCGCTGCTCGCCGCCGCCGACCAGATCTCCCAGCTGGTCACCAGCCTGACCGGCTTCCTCTCCAGCATGGAGGCGAACAAGCCGTGGGGGAACGACGAGTCGGGCAAGCAGTTCGCCGAGGGTGACAAGGGCTATCTGAAGTACACCGCGGACACCCAGAAGTCCCTCAAGGGCCTCCCGGACGGCCTGCACTTCGTAGCCGACGGCCTGAAGGCCATGGCCCAGGGCTACCAGAACGCGGAGGACTCGGCGATCTCCGACCTGAACCGGGACGACGACCAGCTCCAGGCCGGCCCGGCGATTCCCCAGTCGCCTAACATCCCGGGGAGCCCGACTCTTCCCATTCCTCCCCGTGCCACTCTGGGCGACATCGCCCGTGGAAAGAACCGCTGACCGGAAGGCGTTGAGGTAATCCCATGGCGGTCGAACTGCCCGAGCCCCTGCAGTGGGTGCTGCTCCTGCTGGCGGGTACCCGCTGGCCGGAGGCGGACGAAGACCAGCTCCGCGAGATGGCGGACCACTGGCGCAAGGCGGCCCAGAGCCTGCAGGACGCGGCCCACTCCGCCGACGCCGCGGTGAAGCGCGCGCTCGACGGCCAACAGGGCGCGGCGGCGGAGGCGTTGACGAAGCACTGGGCCCAGTACACCACCGGCAAGGGCACCAAGGACGATCCCGGATTGTTCCCCGGTCTGATCGACGGCTGCAACGGCATGGGCGACATGCTGGAGGCGATGGCCAACTCGGCGGAGACGGCGAAGATCCAGATCGTCGCCCAACTCGGCATTCTGGCCTTCGACATCGCCACCGCCGAAGCCGAGGCGCCGGTCACCTTCGGAGCCTCGATGGCCCAGATCCCGATCGTGGTCGGGATCACCCGCGAGGTGGTCGGGCAGATCCTGAAGAAGCTGCTCGCTGAGGCGCTGGAGCACGCCGTCAAGCAGGCGGTGCAGATGGCGGCCATCAACCTGATGGCGCAGACCATCGAGGTGATGCAGGGCCACCGCAAGAGCATCGACATGAAGGAGCTCGGCCAGAACGCGCTCGGTGGCGCGGTGGCTGGTGCGACAGGCCACGTGCTGGGCAAGGGGGTTGGCGCGGCCGGCGAGAAACTGGGCATGGGCCAGGCCATGGGCTCGCTCCCCGGCAAGATGGCCACGGGTGCGGCGGTCGGCGTAGGAACGGACGTGATCACCCAGGGGATCACCACCGGCCACGTGGACACCAACAGCCTGCTCGGCTCCGGCCTGAGCGGCGCGGGCGGCGTCGGCGCGCACGCGGCCGGCTCCGCCGTGAAGGACCACTTCAAGGTCCCGGACACAGCCAACGTCCCGCACGGGGGCCAACTGCCCACCTTCTCCGGCACGCCGCACGCCGACTCGCCGTCCAACAGCTACCGCGGCCCGGGCAGTTCGGACCACAGCGCGCCGTCATCCGCCCCGACGGACCGGCCTTCGCTGACGCCGTTCACCCCGCACGACCCGTCCACCGCCGGCCCCGGCCGCGGCGGTTCGGAGCCGTTCGCGACCCCGCACCTGGACTCCACGCCCCCGAGCCACTCGGCCGCGCCGTCGGAGTCCTTCGCGCCTCGTCCGGCCGCTTCGGAGCCGCACCCAGCGACTCCCGCGCCTACGCCGTCGAACACCTTCACCCCGCACCCGGCCACATCGGAGCCGCACGTTTCGACGCCTGCGCCGGAGCACACACCTACGCCGTCGTTCACCCCCCACCCGGCCACGCCCGAAACGCACATCCCAACTCCCGCGCCCGATCACACGCCTACGCCGTCGAACACCTTCACCCCGCACCCGGCCACATCGGAGCCGCACGTTTCGACGCCTGCGCCGGAGCACACACCTACGCCGTCGTTCACCCCCCACCCGGCCACGCCCGAAACGCACATCCCAACTCCCGCGCCCGATCACACGCCTACGCCGTCGAACACCTTCACCCCGCACCCGGCCACATCGGAGCCGCACGTTTCGACGCCTGCGCCGGAGCACACACCTACGCCGTCGAACACCCCCCACCCGGCCACGCCCGAAACGCACATCCCAACTCCCGCGCCCGATCACACGCCTACGCCGTCGAACACCTTCACCCCGCACCCGGCCACGTCGGAAACGCACGTCCCAACTCCCGCGCCCGATCACACGCCTACGCCGTCGAACACCTTCACCCCGCATCCGGCCACATCGGAGCCGCACGTTTCGACGCCTGCGCCGGAGCACACACCTACGCCGTCGTTCACCCCGCACCCGGCCACGTCGGAAACGCACGTCCCAACTCCCGCGCCCGATCACGAGAGCAACCCGCGCCCGGCCAGCACCGAACCGCACCTTGCCGCGCCCACGCCCGCGCCGGACCATACGGCTGCGCCGCGTCCGGAGCAGCACGAGCCGCAGCCGGCGACCCCGAAGCCGGACCACATGGCCACGCCGGTCACCGACCCCGGTACGACCCACCCGGTCACCACCGAGCCGTCCGTGGTGACGCCGCACTCCGACGTACCGTCAGCCGGGGCGACCCCGCACGCCGACGTACCGTCGCCCGCGTCCGCAGCGACCCCGCACCAGAGCGGCGTACCCGCCGCCCCGCCTGCGCCGTCCGCGCCCTCGATGCCCGCGTTCCGGCCCGAGCCCACGGCGCCTGCGGCGCCCAGGAACGAAGCGCCGTCGCGGCCCGCGCCCACCCCCGGTGACATCCACCTGGACAACACGGCCGTCCCGACCGAGTCGGTGCCGCCCCAGGCGTCGCCGGCCGAGCACGTACCCACCGACGCGCCCGCGTCCAGCCCCACGGCCGCACCGGGCAGCATCCCGGTGCCGCCGCCCTTCCCCACCGGCGGCGGTGGTCACTCCGCTGGCGGCGGAGCTCACCCCGCCCCGCCCACCACGTCGTCGTCCCCTCACAGCAGCGCCACGCCGCCCGCCCCGCGGACCACCACTCCCACCACGGGCGGTACGGGGCTCGGCAGGTCGGGCCCGCGCCCGGGCCGTTCCGAGGGTGTCTTCGACAAGCGGCGCGCCGAGCGTCAGGCGGAGCTGGACCAGCTGCGCGCGGACGGCGGCGGGCACCGGGTCTCGGACACCGCCAACGCCCTGGGCCACGACCAGCGCCAGACGTCCCGGCCGCCGCAGGACGAGTTCTTCGACCGGCGACGCGCCGAGCGTCAGGCGGAGCTGGACCAGCTGCGCGCGGACGGCGGCGGGCACCGGGTCTCGGACACCGCCAACGCCCTGGGCCACGACCAGCGCCAGACCGCGACGCCCCCGCACGACGAGATCTTCGATCGCCGACGGGCCGAGCGCGAGGCGGAACTCGAGCAGTTGCGCAGGCAGGGCAACGACCTGATCAACGACGAGGTCCGCGCTCTGGGGAGGCAGGGCGGCGCGCTCTCGCACATGTCCGAGTCGGACCGGCTCCACGCGATCGACGGCATGAGCCTGGCGGACCGTCGCAAGCTGGCGACGAACGCGATGGCCGTCGACCAGCTCCGCGCCAACCTGACGCCGAAGGAGTTCGCACGCACGGCGGCCCACCTGCTGGTGCACGTGCCGCAGGAGGTGCACGCCCCCATCTCGGCGCGCAACGAGGCTCACGCACAGGTCGAGCGCATGCTCCAGGACCCGGACGTCGCGGCGCGGCTGCTGAAGAACGGCGCCAACATCGGCGTCGCCCCCAAGGACAAGCCGCAGACCACGCTGCCCGGCCTGGAGCAGTACGCGGGCCGGACCACGCACACCGGCGCAGGCGGCGGCCGGAACTACGACGACATCCGCGGCTCGGGCGGCAAGAACACCTCCTTCACCGAGGAGAACCTGACCGGCGACCACACCACCGTCGGCGGTTCGTCCCACTACGCGGAGGGCTACTCCACCACGACCCACGAATTCGCCCACACCATCCACGACTTCGCGCTCTCGGACGCCGACAAGAAGCTGATCAAGGACACCTACGACAAGAAGTTCAACGACCCGTCCGCGATCTGGGTGGACGGCACGCACCAGGACAACTACTCCCGCAGCGACGACCACGAGTACTTCGCGCAGGTCACCAACGCCTGGCTGGGCACCAACCACGGCAAGGACACCAAGGCCGGCCCGAACGACCCGGGCCGCAACAACGGCCCCGACTGGGTGCGCCAGCACGAGCCGGACCTCGTCCCGCTGCTGGAGCGCCTGTACGGTGCGGACCCGAAGGCGATCCACTCGGAGCCGGCCAACCAGGTGCGCGCCAACACCGGCCAGTACGAGGACTTCCGCGAGTTCTGGGCGGGCGTCGACGAGCGCATGCCGGAGAGCCCGGCACCCGCCGGCCATGCCGCACCGACTCATCAACCGGCCGCTGGACCGCACAGCCCGGTCGATGACCCGTTCTCGGATGCCCACGCGATCGAGGATCCGTTCTCGGACGCCCACGCGATCGAGGACCCTCACCCCGCTGCCCCGCAGGGCTCCCACGTCCCGCCCGCGCCACCGATGCCGCACGAAGGCCCCGGCGCCGTCCACGACCTGCCCCGCCCGGCGCCGTTCTCGGACGGCGACGTGGTCATGGACGATGCGTCGCAGCACACGCCGAGTCCGGCACCGCAGCTGGAGAACCGCCGCCCGCTGCCGGTGGCCGTGCGGCTCGGGGTGGACGGTCCCCAGCAGCACGGACAGGTGACACCCGACAAGGTGTGGGTCACGAAGCTCGACCTTTCGACCGACCGGCCGATGACTCGTTTCGGCGAGAAGCAGGAATCACACACCGTGCCGTGGGGTCTGACCACGCGCGCCGTCGCCGGGATGTCGCGTCGGCCGGTCAGCGAGCTGTGGCCCGACCTGAAGCACGAGATCACGGAGATGCAGCAGTTCAAGCCGACCGGCGCCGGCGTCTCCGCGTCGACCCACCAGAAGGTCCTGAACCGCTGGAACGACATCACGGCACGGCTGAACCAGATACCCGACACCCCGCCGCCGGGGCAGTCGGTGCACGAGTGGCACAAGCAGGTCGGCGACCTGGTGTCCGGCTACGTCGAGCTGTCCCAGCTGACCTCGTTCGCGACCTACAAGGTCGGGCGCGCCGTCGGGCACGGTGAGGCGTCGATCTTCAGCGAGCTGGAGAAGGGGCCCGTCTCGGCGGATCGCGTCAGCGAACTCTTCGACGGCAGGAACAACTCGTCGCTGACACCGGAGAACCGGGTGGAGGCCAAGCTGCACATGCTGCGGACCCTCCAACGGGCCTACCCGGAGCACTACAGCGTCGACGCCCTCGGGCAGGAGTCCGCTCCCCTGCGCGAACTCCGGCAGAAGCTGGACATCCCGGCCGCGGTCGGAGTGTCCCCGGCGCATGCCCAGCTGCCGCAGGGCATCCACCAGCCGCACCAGGTGGAGATCGGGTCCTCGTTCTTCACGGACCTCTCGATCGAACCCGGGAACCCGCCGCGGATCGGACGGGTCATGGTGAGCAACACGCGGCCGGACACCAAGTTCGGCAGTGCCCAGATGTCCCACACCTCATCGTGGTCCCTTATGCGGGCGGCGGCGCACTCCTTCGAGGGCAAGCCCGTCGGCGAGCTCCACAGCTGGCTGACCGAGCGGTTCAACGACGTCCCCCCGAACGCGCTGACCGCCGACCCCTTCGTGAACCACTGGGTGACGGCCGCGCGCACTGAGCTGGGCGGGCTCGAGAACACTCCCCAGCACGAGTGGCCGGAGCGGTTCAGCAACCTGATGAAGGTCTATGTGGCGGTCCATCAGAAGCTGCCGCACGCGACGTTCGCGGATGAGCTCCAGGGCGGCCAGGCCACCGGCAGCGGTGAGCTGGACCTGCCGTACCTCAACGGAAGGTCGGACATCGCGGCCACCCCGGAGCAGCTGGCCAGCCACTTCGACGGCGCGGCGCCCTTCAGCAGCCACGTGTCGGCGGACGAGCTGCAGGCGTCCTATCACGACTGGCGGGGGCTGGCGGGAGCGGTCGGACCGGTGAACGAGGACGCGGTCGTGGCACTCGCAGACCGGACCTTCCACCACAAGACCCTCGGGGTGCTCAACGCCGGTGCGGCGAGGAACCCGGTTCAGGAGCAGCATGCCGCGAACTACTTCGAGGGTGTGCTGAAGTGGGAGCATGCGCTCCGGGCCGAGTTCGGTCCGGAGGTGGGTGGCCGTGCGGTGTCCCAGGCCTGGCAGGAGGGCCGGGAAGCGTTCAGTCCGGAGCGCTTCGGTATGGCCTTCCTTCCGGATCGGGGCGGCAACCAGCACCTGCACGACCTGGTGGAGACCGTCCGCACCTCAGGGAGTCCGTCGGAGGCCAGGGCTGCGATCGAGGAACTGGTCAGGTACTTCCGCAACCCGCAAGCGCGACGGTAGGAAAAGCCGCACGGTGACCAGTGGGCAAGGTCCCGGGCGATAGCCACGGTCGGGTCTCAAGGGACGGACGAAGCACCTGACGGCCTATCGCCCGGGACCTTGTGACTCGGTCCCGCTGTTGCGGCCCGGGACCTTGTGACTCGGTCCCGATGTTGCGGCCCGGGACGCCCTCGTGGGCATGGGAATGATCGGTGACCCGCCGGTACCCGGTCCCGTAGTCGGTGCTGCGGCTGGCCGTGGTCCTGTGTGCGATGCCGATGGGCGGGCTCGCCACGACGCCCATCCGGCAGCTCTTCTCACTGGTGCTCGCGGCGAGGCCTCGTGGTCCGGCACCGCTGCCGGCCCCTCTGGGCACTCCCCCGGCTGGCGGTACCTCGTCACTGCGATCGCCCTGATCCGGTACGCCGCCGCCTTCCGGTACCTGAACGGCTTCCAGGCGCCCGGCCTGTGAGCAGAACGTGATGCCTCTCTCAAGGCGGCTGCGACGCCGACCAGTTGCAGCCGCCGGGTCGTACGACGCCGGGCCGCGGTCTGTTGGAGCGACTGCTCCGACAGACCTGGCTCGAACACCCTTGGCATGGACGGCCCGGCTGGCGGAGCAGCCCATCGGCCAGCCGCCGTACTCGCATACCGGTGTAGCCGCCCAACGGCTCGCCTAACCGAGAGCGCGGCCTTGAACGCGGTAGCGGTTCGCCTCCCGAGGCCCGCTCTGCGTGGCGGCCGCCCGGAAAATGGGTGCGACACCCCCATGTCCGTTCGGGCGTGTACGGGCATCATCGGCAGCGTTCTTCTCTCCTACGATCAGGGGGACGGATTGTTCGGCGCCGAATGGTGGGGCACGTCAGGTGAGCAGGACCCGGTGACCGTGCCGGGCTGGCTACGCCCTCCGGCATTGCCCGACGCGTGGGTGGCGCGCCCGGAGCTGACGAGGCTCCTGGATTCCGCGGTGCGGCGCCGTGTCATTCTCCTGCTCGCGGGAGCGGGCTGGGGGAAGTCGACGGCACTGGCGGCGTGGGCCCGCGGGCGGCCGGTGGCCTGGCTCACCGTCGACGAGGACCACCAGCTCGCCGGCCGGTTCGTCCGGGACCTGCTGACGACGCTGCGGCCCTTCCTCCGTGCTCCGCAGCCGGAGTGGACCGCCCCGGCCGAGTCACCGCGGGCCGCCCTGCTGGACGCGCTGAACGCGGGGCTCCGCGAGGACGTCGTCCTCGTCCTGGACGACGCCCACCAGTTCGCCCACGAGAGCGCGACCGCACACCTGGTGGACCACCTGTGCGACCGTGCTCCCGGCGGCCTTCGGATCGTCCTGGCCGCGCGACACGAACCCGCCGTCCGGCTGCACCGGTTGCGCGGGCGTGGCCAGCTGTCCGACCTCGACGCCCGCGCGCTGCGGATGGACGAGGAATCCGTCGCGAGGTTCCTGTCCCTGGCGGCCGGGCCTTGTGACCCGGGGCTTGCCGGGCTGATGGCCGGATGCACCGACGGCTGGCCGGCCGCCCTCCGGCTCACCGTGGACGCGCTGCGCGACACGCCGCCCGACGGCTGGCCCGGCCTGCTCGCGAAAGTCCACGCCGGTCCGCAGGTCCTGATGCGTTACGTGCGCGAGGAGGTCCTCGCCAAGGAGCCCGCGGAGAACCTCGCGCTGCTCAGCCGGTGGGGCCGGGTGGAGAGCGCCGGCCCGGGTCCGCTGGACGACCTCCGCCGGCGAGGTCTGGTCCTCGACGGTACCGGTCCCACCGCGGAACCGAGGCTCCTGGAGCCGGTCCGCAGGTGCCTGGCAGCCGAAGTCCCCGCACCCACGCGTAAGGACAGCCGCCGGGTCTCCTTCCGAACCCTCGGTGGCTTCCAGGTCCTGCGCGACGGCCGCGCCGTGCCCGCCGCCGAGTGGAAGTCGGCCAAGGCCAGGCAGGTGCTGAAGCTGCTGCTGGCCAGGCGCGGGGCTCCCGTGCCCCGGGAACAGCTCATGGACTTCCTCTGGCCGGGCGAGGCCCCGGACCGGCTCGGAAACCGCCTGTCCGTGGTTCTCTCCGCCACCAGGACCGCCCTCCTCGGCACCCGGCGATGCGGTGGCGAGAGCCCCCTGGTCGCCGACCGCGATGCGGTGCAGCTCGACCTCCTGCGCACCGAGGTGGACGTCATGCGGTTCCTCGACCAGGCCGCCGAGGCCCTGGACGCGGACCGGCGGGGCGGTGACTCGACCAGGCCGCTGGCCCTGGCCCAGCAGCTATACAAGGGCGCATTCCTGGCGGACGACCTCTACGCGGAGTGGGCCCTGCCGTTGCGGGAGGAGGCACACTCCGAGTACCTCTGCGTCCTGCACGCACTGGTCCGGCAGGCAGGGCGGTCGGGGGACAGCGCCCTCGCCGGCCGGGCCGCGCTGCGGTTGCTCGAACACGACCCCTATGACGAGCAGGCCCACATCGGCCTGATCGAGTCGCTCACCCGGGCCGGGCGTCATGGCGAGGCGCGGCGCCGCTATGACGCGTACACCAGGCAGATGCGCACCATCGGTGTCGTCCCCGTCGTAGTCCGCTCAGATCCCGCGACCGCCGCGCCGAGCCCCTGAAGCGGCGTCATCGTGCCAGTAGCCCACGAGCTGGGCGTAGAGCGGCGAGGCCAGCAGCAGACGCTCCGGAGAGTCGACGGTCGCCTTGGCGCCGTCGAGCAGCAGGACCCGCGAGGCCCGCTCGGCCGAGCTGATGCGGTGGGCGATGACGACCAGCGCCCCGCCGCGCCGGAGGAAGGCCTGCTCCACCCGTGCCTCGGTCTCGGGGTCGAGGTGACAGGTCGCCTCGTCCAGGATGACCAGTCGGGCCGGGCTCAGGTAGACCCGGGCCGCCGCGATCAACTGCCGCTCGCCACCGGAGAGTCCCGCGCCCCCGGAGGGGAGGCGGCCGTCGTACCCGCCGAGGCGGTCGACCAGTGGGCGCAGTGCCAACGTGTCCACGGCCGCATCGAGAGCCCGGTCGCCCGCGCCGGGGTTCAGGTAGCAGAAGTTGTCGCGGACCGTGCCCGCGAAGACGTACGCCTCCTGGGGGATGAGGGCCACGCACCGGCGAAGGTGGGTGGGATCGACCCGGTCCAGTGGCACACCGTCGAAGGTGACCCGGCCCCCGGTCGGCGCCAGGCCGCCGATCAGCAGCTGGGCCAAGGTGGACTTCCCCGCGCCGCTGGGCCCGACCACGGCCAGGTGATCCCCCTCCGTGACGTCCAGGTCCAGGGCGTCCACGATCGCTTCCGAGTGCGGGCCGTACGAGAAGCCCAGACCACTCGCCCGCAGCGGGCTCCCGGCAGGCGGTTTCCGGTCTCCCGCGGCCGGGGCCGGCACACCGCCGCTCTCGCTGAGCCGTTGCAGCACGGTTCCCAACTGGATGCCCCAGGTCGAGGTGAGATTCACGATCGACCGCAGGGCCGGCAGGAGACTTCCAGCCAGACAGGCGACGGCGCCGACCAGTTGGCCACTCGTCAGCTGGCCTTGCCTGATCATCCACGGCGCGGCGGCCAGTACCAGGAGCAGTGGAAGCTGCCCGCCCAGCAGCACCACCAGAGTGCGCAGTGCCCCGGCTCGGGCCAGCCGCACCACGGCCGCCGCCTGCCGGTCGATCGCCTCGCCCACACGCGCGGCAGCCCGCCGCTCGGCCCTGCAGGCGACGATGTCCCGGACGCCTCCCAGCACCTCCCCGGATTCCGCGGCGATCTCCTCGTCCAGGAGGACGACAGCCAGGCGGCGGTCGGCCAGTGTTCGCAACGACAGCGCGAAGAGGGTGCCCGACACCGCCAACGGCGGCAGGACCAGCGCCGCCAGCAGCGGCGCCAGTGTGAACAGGCCGGCCACCGTCGCCACCAGCGTCACCGCCGTGCGCCGCAACGACCGCAGCATCCCGCCGACCAGACCACGCACGGTCTCCACCTGGCCGGTGAGCCGCGCCACCGCCGGGCTGTCCGGCCGGCCGGCGCTGTGCACGGCGTCGGCCAGGGTTCCGCCGACCAGCCTGCGGACCAGGGCATCGCGCAGCGGCTCCACCGTCGCCCCGAGCCACGGGAACATGCCCCGGCTCGCCACCGCACCCACGACCGAGACCGACAGCAGGGCGGCCAGGCAGCCGAAGCCGACCGCGGGACGGTGGCGCAGGAAGCCGTCGTCGAGCGCGGCGGCGATCAACCGTCCCGAGAGCAGCGCCGGTACGCCCTCAAGGAGCGACCAGAAGGCGACCCGGCTCAGCGCGTGCCGCTGCCGGGCCAGCTCTCCGGCCAGCAGGGACCATCCCCGTCGGGTGCGGCCAGGTCGCCTCATGCCGCGTCTCCCCGGCCGAAGACCGCCCGGTACTCCGGATCGGACCACAGGACCGGGTGCCGGCCGACCGCACGGATCCGGCCGTCGTCCAGCCAGACCACCAGGTCCGCCCCGGCGGCCGCGGCCAGACGCCGGGCGATGATCACCCGGGTACGGCCCGCCAGGTCCTCGGCGATGACCTGGCCGATCCGCATCTCGGTGACCGTATCGAGACTCGACGTGGCGTCATCCAGTACCAGGACTCCGGCCTCACCGACGAGGGCGCGGGCAAGGCCCAGCCGCTGCGCCTCACCGCCGGACAGTCGCAGGTCCGCCAACGGGGTGTCGTAACCCTCCGGCAGCCGCCGGACGAAGGAGTCCGCGCAGGCGAGGCGGGCGGCGCGTTCGACGACCGCACGGCTGAGCGGCTCATGGCCGTATGCGACCGCCTCGTGCACGGTCTCGCCCAGCAGCACGGGTCGCTCGAAGGCGTACGCGACCGCCCGGCGCAGCGCGACCGGGTCCAGCCGGGTCACCGGGGTGTCGTCCAGCATCACCTCACCGCCGTCCGGTTCGACCAGACGACCGATCAGCTGGGCGAAGGTGCTCTTTCCCGCGCCGGGACGCCCCACCACGGCGACGGCGTATCCCGCTGGTATCTCGACATCGACGCCATCGAGCACGGCGCGGCCGCCTCGACGTACCGTCACCTGTCGTAGTGTCACCCGCCCGGGCCCGGGTGCGGGAGCCGCTCCCGGCGTGGCCGGCCCTTCCGCGGCCGCCCCCGGAATCTCGGTCACCCGCCGGGCACTGGCCGTGGCCCGGGCGAGCTCCGCCAACGAGTCGACCTGGTTGAGGAATCCGAGAGCCAGCGTGGTGTAACCGGCAGCCGCGAGAAACTGGCCGGCCAGCAGGCGGCCCTGCACCACGGCGAGTCCGGCTGCGGTCAGCACGGCCACCTCGATCAGCGGCACCAGCAGGGACATCCGCCAGACGACGGACCGCTGCCTGGCCCAGGTCTCGGCCCCGGTGGCCGACAGGTCCGGCAGCGGTTCGAGCACCCGGGCGATCTCCTGGTCCAGCGTGCCCGCCGCCCGGATGGTACGGATACCGTCCAACGCGTCGAGGAGCCTGGCGGCGATGTCGGCCTGGAGCTCCTGGTACCGGACGAAGAGATCGGACATCCGGGTGGCGAACATCCGCACCAGCAGGAGCGCCGGAACCAGGCTGAGCAGCAGTACGACGCCCAGGCGGACGTCCACGCGCCACAGCAGCACCGTTCCGGCCAGCGAGGTGACGGCCGAGGTCGCCAGGCCGACCACGGTGACCGCGATCTGCCCGGCATCGGTGGCACTGCCCACCACGCGACTGGTGAGGTCACCCGCAGGGTGGCGGTTCCGCCCCGACACGCCAACGGCAAGGATGCGGCGCAGCAGGCTGCGCCGCAGGGTGGCGGTGGCCCGGGCTCCGCACGAAGCGGCGGCGATCTCGGCGCTCACCTCGCACACGGCTGCGGCGGCGAGCAGGAGCGCGATCCCGGATACCGCCCATCCGCCGCCACGACCGGCCAGCACCCGGTCCACGGCGTCGGCCATCGCGGCCGGGAGAGCCAGGGAGACGGCTGCGCCGCCGACCTGGGCTGCCGCCAGCAGTATCAGCCGCCCTACAACCGGCCGCACGGCCTGACGGAACATCATTTCGCCCGATCGCACCGTCAGTCCCTCTCGTTCTTCCGTAGCCGTCAGGTGTACCTGGGGGCACCGCACGGAGAGCCGTGCGGTGCCCCCGGGGCGGTGTTACTCGG